>NZ_AMXG01000022.1:0-634 GCF_000313235.1 Pseudomonas sp. PAMC 26793 | reverse complement strand
CTAAGGTCCCAAAGTTATGGTTAAGTGGGAAACGATGTGGGAAGGCTTAGACAGCTAGGAGGTTGGCTTAGAAGCAGCCACCCTTTAAAGAAAGCGTAATAGCTCACTAGTCGAGTCGGCCTGCGCGGAAGATGTAACGGGCTCAAACCATACACCGAAGCTACGGGTATCACCTTCGGGTGATGCGGTAGAGGAGCGTTCTGTAAGCCTGTGAAGGTGAGTTGAGAAGCTTGCTGGAGGTATCAGAAGTGCGAATGCTGACATGAGTAACGATAATGGGTGTGAAAAACACCCACGCCGAAAGACCAAGGTTTCCTGCGCAACGTTAATCGACGCAGGGTTAGTCGGTCCCTAAGGCGAGGCTGAAAAGCGTAGTCGATGGAAAACAGGTTAATATTCCTGTACTTCTGGTTATTGCGATGGAGGGACGGAGAAGGCTAGGCCAGCTTGGCGTTGGTTGTCCAAGTTTAAGGTGGTAGGCTGGAATCTTAGGTAAATCCGGGATTCTAAGGCCGAGAGCTGATGACGAGTTATCTTTTAGATGACGAAGTGGTTGATGCCATGCTTCCAAGAAAAGCTTCTAAGCTTCAGGTAACCAGGAACCGTACCCCAAACCGACACAGGTGGTTGGGTA